>NZ_JBFBFP010000003.1:0-33408 GCF_040684275.1 Streptomyces sp. NPDC091371 | reverse complement strand
ACCGGCTCCGGCTTCGGCCTGGGCTCCGGCTCCGGCTTCGGCCTGGGCTCCGGCTCCGGCTTCGGCCTGGGCTCCGGCTCCGGCTTCGGCCTGGGCCCCGGCTCCGGCTCCGGCTTCGGCCTGGGCCCCGGCTCCGGCCCCGGCTCCGGCCCCGGCTCCGGCCCCGGCTCCGGCTTCGGCCCCGGACTTGGCCCCGGCCCCGACTCGCGCCCCGGGCCCGACTCCGGTCCCCGGGCCGGCTCCGGTTTCCGTGCCGGGTTCCGTCCCCGTGCCAGCTCTGGTTTCCGTGTCGGGTCCGGACTCTGTGCGGGTTCGGGTACCCGGGCCAGCCCCGGTCCCCGTGCGGGGTCCGGTCTCCGCGGCGGGTCCGGTTCCCGTGCAGGGTCGGGGCCACGCGGCGGGTCCGGTTTCCGTGCCGGCTCCCGTTTCCCTGCCGGATTCGGTTCCTGTGCCGGGTCCTGTTCCCGTGCGGGGTCCCGGTTCCGCGACCGGGCCCGTGGCTGCACCCGGCTCGGTTCCCATGGCGGGTCGGGCCCCCGTGCCCGGTTCCGTTCGGGCATCCGCATCCGCATCCGCATCCGTGTTCGGGCCTGCTGCCGGGACAGACACCGGCCTCCCGACCTCCCGGCCCTGGCCGGGGGCGGACTGCTGCCCCGTACCCCTCTCCGGGTCTGTCCCGGCCTGCGGTCCCGCTGAGGCGGGCCGCTGGACATCGAGTTCCTTCAGCGCGACGAACTGACTGGTGCGCTCGGAGTCCGTCTCCACATCCCGAGCCCAGGAGGGAACCCTCCGCCCGCCGTTGGCCGCCGAGTCCTGCCCGCCCGAGCCGGGGCGGTCCGCTTGATCGCCCCTGAAGCCGTCCGGGGCCCCGCCCGGAGCTGCGCCGTCGGCCCCGGCCCTGTCCTGGGCCGTGCTCCCCGACCCAGCCGTGCCTTCGACCTTTGTCCTGGTCCCGGACCCGTCTTCGATACTCGCCCCAGCCTGGAACGTGGGGCCGCGTTCGGCCGTGGCCCTGGGACCAGCCGCGCCTTCGACGTCTGCCCGTGTCCCGGACGAGCTTTCGGTGTCCGCCCCGGCCGCGCTTTGGGGCCCAGCCGCGTCGCCCCCTGCCTCGGTCCCGGAGCCGTGCTCGGTACCGGCGCCGGTCTGGACCTCGGGGCCGCCTTCGGCCGTGGCCCTGGCACCAGCCGTGCCTTCGACGTCTGCCCCGGTCCCGGCGCGGAGCTTGGGGCCGCCCTCGGCCGCTGCCACGGACTCAGCCGCGCCGTCAACCTGGGCCTCGGTCCCGGACGCGTCTTCGGTCCCAGCCCTGGTCCGGAACTCGGGGGTGCCTTCGGCCTCGGCCGGGGGCTCGGCTCCACTTTCGGGTCCGGCATCAGCCCCGACCACGGCTTCGGCCGTGGCCCTCGCCTCGTAGGCGGGTTCCGCCTTCTCCTGGAGCTCGGCGGTGCCTCCGGCTTCGCCCTTTCCTTCGGCCGCGGGCTCCGTGCCGGATCGGGTCCGGCCGATTCCTGCCGCGGGCTCGGGTTCGTCCGAGGGGTCTGCCTGGGGCGGGGCTGCGGGCAGCCCCGGGGAACCGGTCCCGCGCTCGCTCGCCGGGGCGGTGGGGGGTTCCTCCGGCTTCCTGTCGTCCCCCGGGGAACCGTCCGCCGCCGTCACCGCATTCATCCCAGCCCCGCCTTGCCGCTCGCCCCCGGTCCCCGCCGCCCCACCGCCCACGCGGTGCCCGGCGGCGAGCCGGTCCTTGCCGATACCGTGCGGCGAGGACCCGACGGGCCCTCGCCGCATGCCTAGATGTCGGCGGTGCCGCGCTCGTTCCCCCTGTCCGATCCTGTGACAGTTCGGTCATATTCGATGCCGCGAGGTTCCCGCGGCTCAGCGCGTGGTGTGGCCGAGGACGACGTGGGCCGCGACCATCCGGTCGGCGTCCGTGTCGATGAAGGACACGACCACCGGGCTGCTGCCCGTGGGCCCGCCGGCGGTCGCGCGCATCCGGTAGCGCTCGACGCGGACGGCCTCGCGCGCGAGCGGTGTGCCGCCGGTGAACAGGGACAGCGGCTTGGTGTCGTTCGCGATGCGCAGATCGGCCGGGCGCCAGACGCCCGACGCGGCGTCGAAGCGCTCCAGCAGGAAGCCCGGGCCGCCGGCCGGCTCGTCCCCCGGTTCGCCGACGAGGAACTCCATCTGGAAGGCGACCAGGACGTGCCGGTACTCGGCGGAGTTCCCGTTCCGCAGGGTGACGGTGAACTCCTGCGCGGCACCGCCGCGCGCGAGGGCGAGCGCGCCGCCCCGGGTGTCGACGGACACCGTCAGCCGGGTCGGCGGCGCCGGGGGCGATGCCGGCGTACGGGACGGCGGGGCCGACGCGGTGGCCGCCGACGTTGACGCGGCAGCCGAAGAGGAGGCGGAGGCCGAGACCGAGGCCGAGGCCGAGACCGAGGGCGAGACAGAGGGGGAGGGGGAAGCGGAACCGGTAGCCGACGCCGACATGGAGGCGGCGGCCGAAGCCGGCACCTTGCCGTCCCCGTCCGCGCACCCGACGGCGCCGGTCAGGAGAACGGCGGCCACGGCCGTGGCGGACAGGGCCCTGCGGGCTCCACCGGATATGGGCATGCGATCGGTCTCCCGGGTCGGTTTCGGCAGGCAGGAACCTAGCAAGCGGACCCCGCACCCACGAGGCCGAGCGGGCCTCGGACGGGCGACGTTTCGGTCACGGTCGAGCCGCCCCGCCCCGCCCTGACCTTGGCTCCGGACCCGCACCCGCACCCCGTACCTCAGACGGCCAGGGTCGCCTCCTGCACCGTGACCGCATGCCCGGCGAGCAGTACGCGGTCCCCGCGCAGCGCGGAACCGCACCGACCCGCCGGTCGGCAGCCCCTCGCGGCGCAGGCCATGCCACATGGGCCACCGCGCACACGCACAGTGCGGCTTCGACGAGCGGAGTGAACCAGCGGATCTCCCAGTCGGCCCAGTCCCCCTCCGCGAGCGGCAGCGCGAAGGCCGGCTCCGGATGGTTCGGCTCGGCGGCGATCCGCCGCAGCCAGGAGGCCTGGGGCCAGGGGCCGCCCGGGAGCAGACACGGCGCCAGCCCCCGCCGGTCCCCTCAGGTGAGCGGCTTCTCGAAGCTGAACGCGGTCACGGCCATCCGCTCGCGGAAGTAGAAGCGGTGCGCGTCGGTCCGCTGGGTGCCGGAGTCGAGGGTGAGCGCGGCACACCCGGCGGCCCGGGCGTGCTCCTCCAAGTGCGCGAGCAGCGCATGGCCCACCCCGCCCGAGCGGGCGGCGGAGGTGGTGACCAGGTCGTCGACGTAGAGCTTGCGGACCAGTTGGGTGTTGGCGACGACGCGCCAGCCGGCCGCGCCCGCGCACCGGCCGTCCTCGTCGTACGCCGCGGTGAAGCGCAGCCCCTGGCCCTTCGCCTCCGCGAGGATGTCGAGGAACAGCTCGTCGGTGAGGTGGGGGCGCAGTTCGCGCAGTACGGGGAGCATGTCCTCGATCAGGCGCGGGTCTTCGGGCTCAAGGTCAATGATCTTCATGGGGGCAGACTAATCCGGGACGTCCGCATGCCGGACACGGTCCACCGTTGTCAGACCCCCCGCCTACTCTTGATCACGTGAGCCCGACCCCTGACACCGGCACCCACCCGGTCCCCGAGCGTCCCCTCTCCGAGATCAACGCCGACATCCGCCGTCTCTTCGCCCGCGCAGAAGGCCGCCTGTCCGACGCGGAGCGCGTCCGGCACGCGTATCTGCTGGAGGAGTGGGCCGCGGCGATACGCGCCTCGGTCGTACCGGCCGCGTAATCCCCGGCCGCCCCCGCCCCGGCCGCCCCCGCCCCGGCCGGGGCCGTCGCCGCCTTCGCGAGGAGACCGGGGCCGCGTACACCGTGCTCGACTTGGTCAACGGGCGAGGTGATCACCGATGCGGCGCTGGGCTACCGCGCGATCGCCCTGTGAGGCGGCGGCCCGCGCGGCGTCGGCCGCTGTTCGGGTGAAGCCGCAGAACCTGGCGTGATCGGCGACGTTGATCAAGGTGCTCACCACCCTGCACTCGTGCAACAGAAGGACCAACGATGATTAAGAAGATGATGGCCACCGCCGCCGCCACCGCATCCATCCTCGGCGCGGGCGCCGCCGTGGCCGCCCCGGCCATGGCCATCGGCAACGACAACGGGATCAACACCGTCAACGGCAACGGTTCCTCGCAGATCTACGGCAACCAGAAGACGCACGGTGACCTGAGCCCGCAGCTCGGGGTGGTCCAGGGCACCCTGAACAAGCCCTGCATCGGCCTGCCCGCCAAGCTCAACGCGCAGTCGATCCTTGCCGTGGTCAACGTCGGTGTCCAGGACATCCCGGTCCTGTCCAACCCGCAGAACCAGCAGTGCACCGAGAACTCCACCCAGGCCAAGGGCGACGAGCCGCTCTCGCACATCCTGGACAACATCCCGGTCCTCTCCGGCAACATCTCGGCCGGCAGCTGACGCAGTCCCCTCTGCGAGCCGGGGCCTCCGATGCCCGCGCGAGTGCCCACGGGGCCCCGGCTTGTTCCACCACATCAGCAGGCGCGCGGCGGCCCCGAGGCCGTCGAGGCGGGCACCCGTGCGGTACGCACGACAAGGCGCGGACCACGTACGGCCACGGCCGAACATCCACGACCACGCACGACACGGAGCCTCCGCCCGAAGACCGGGACGGAGGCTCCGTGCTACGACGCCGGACCGGCGGCCAAACGCCCGACGCGGTCCAGGAAGTCCGTCGGGTGGAACGGCTTGGCGAGGCAGTCGTCCACGCCGGCCTCCAGCGCGCGGGCCGTGCACTCCGGGTCGGCCGGCGGCAGCGCCAGGATCGGCACGCGGCCGTGATCGGGGTGGCGGCGGATCTCCTCGAACAGCGCGACCTCGTCCAGACCCGGTCCGGTGCGCTCGCAGACCACCAGGGCGACCGGGCCCTCATTGGCCAGCAGGGAGAGGGTGTCCACCCCGCTCCCGCCGTCGATCACGGCATATCCCCGGGCCAGGAGGAGGCGCTGGAGCAGGCTCCGGAGCGTGCTGTCCTTCGCCACGAGGAGGATCCTGCTCGGGGGCTCGCCGCTCATCGTGTTCCTCTTCGTCCGCTGGTGGTGCTCCCGCAGAGCGTACGAGAGATCCGGTAGCTTCGGGACATGACCCCTGAGCCGCAGAGCTTCGAGATCCTGCTGGTACCCGAGCACATCGAGAACCTGCGCGGTAACTCCGCCGCCGACCGGGCCCTGCGCGTGGCCGTGGTCGAGGCGACCGGTGAGACCGGCTCCTCCGGCTATCCCCACTACCGGGGGCAGGGCGTGGAGGCCGACATCGACCCGCGCACGCGCTCCATCGAGGCGCTGCTCGTCGACGGCGCGGAACTGGACCTCGGACTCAGAGCCATGATCGCCCCCGAACACGGGAAGGGCTCCGGCCGTCCCGCCCCGTAGTGCGATGCGTTGACCCCACGGCCGTCGCGCGATCAGGATCCCCGCATGACGATCCCCGGACTTCCGGCCGACGACCGTGAGTTGAGCCCCTTCACCGGCTACACCCGCGCCCACTGGGAGGCCGCCGCCGACGGGCTGCTGCGCGCCGCCTGGCGGTGGGCCGGTCCGAGCGGGGCCCTGCTCGACCTGCCGGGACGGCCCTCCGTCTCCGGGGTCCGCTCCGACGGGCTCGAGGGGTACGCCCGTACCTTCCTCGCCGCCGCCTTCCGCGTCGCGGGCGCCGACGGCAAGGACCCGCACGGCTGGCTCGACCGGTACGCGCAGGGGCTGGCGGCGGGCACCCGCACGCCCGGCCGCGACGACGCCGAGTCCTGGCCGGTCGTGCTCGACTGCCACGTCCAGGGGCAGCCGATGGTCGAGGCCGCGTCGATCGCGCTGGGCCTGCGGCTGACGAGGTCCTGGCTGTGGGACCGGCTCGACAGCGGGGTGCAGGACCGGGCCGAGCGGTGGCTGCGCGGAGCGCTGCGCCACCTGCCCTCGCCCAACAACTGGTACCTCTTTCCGCTCACCGTGGCCGGGTTCCTCGACGCGGTGGGGCGCGGGGACGCGGAGACCGCCCGGGCCCGCCGACGCGGACTCGATCTGCTGGAGGGCTGGTACCGGGGCCAGGGCTGGTACGCCGACGGCGACGGACGGGCCTTTGACCACTACAACGGCTGGGCCCTGCACCTGTATCCCGTTCTCGACGCCCACCTCGCCGACGGCCCGGCCGCCACGGGCCCGTACGGCGATCGGCTGCGCGAGCACCTCGACAGCCTCTCCCTCCTCTTCGGGGCCGACGGCGCCCCCGTCCACTTCGGACGCTCCCTCACCTACCGCTTCGCCGCGGCCTCCGCCGTCGGCCTCGGCGCGGTCACCGGGCACACACCGCTCACCCCGGGCACCTCGCGCCGGCTGCTCAGCGGGGCGCTGCGCTACTTCCTCGACCGGGGTGCCGTCGACGCCGAGGGGCTGCTCACCCTCGGCTGGCACGGCCCGCACGAGGCGACGCTCCAGCCCTACTCCGGGCCCGCCTCGCCGTACTGGGCGTCGAAGGCCTTCGTCTGCCTGCTCGAGCCGGCCGGCCACCCGCTGTGGACCGCGCCCGAGGAGCCCGCGCCGAGCGAGGGCCCCGACCGGGTGCTCGCCCTGGGCGGGCCCGGCCTCCTCGTGCAGAGCACCCGCGCGGACGGGATCGTACGGCTGCACAACCACGGCAGCGACCACGTCGGCCCGGCCCAGGGGGAGTCGGCCGCCGAAGAGGACCCGCTGTACGCGCGGCAGGCCTACTCCACCCGGACCGGCCCGACCGCGTACTCCAACGCCCCCGACAACCACCTCGGCGTGGAGGTGGCCGGGGCGCGCAGCGCGCGCCGCCGCATCCACCCGCTGGGCGCCGGGCAGGGCGACGGCTGGGGCTGGGCCGCCTCCTGGCACCTGCCGGTCTTCGGCGCCGGTCCCGCCACCGTGCCCGGACTGCGCGTGGAGAGCGTCACCGTGGCCAGGGGCCCGTACGAGCTGCGCGTCCACCGGGTGCTGGGCGCACCGCCCGGCGCCCGTGTCCACCAGACGGGCTGGGCGACCGGCCCCGCCGAACCCCTGCGGTCCGAGCTGCACCCGCTGTACGGCTGGGCCGGGGCGGACGAGGTACGAGCCCCCGCGGGCACGGCCTGCACCGCCTCGGCCCGCCTGCCGAGGCTCTCCGCCGACGCGGCAGGAACCTCGCTCTACGCCTGCCTCGCCAGGCTCGCGGACGATGTGCGGACGGCACCGGTACCGCCCCTGGCCGACGCGGTCGCCGAGGTGCGCGCGGTGGACGCCGACGGCGTCGAGGTGCGGTGGGCGGACGACGGATCTCTCACCCGGGTCCGCTTCGCACCGCTCACCGTGGACCACGTCCGCGCGGGGCGGTAGGACACGCCCGGATGCGGCACCGCCCGACCGGGCGGACCCTGGATCCATGCCGCACCAGGAGCCTCCGCCGGCTTGGGGACAGGGCGGGCCGCAGCAGCCCCGAGGGGCCTGGGGGCCGCCGCAGCCGCCCGCACCGCCCCGGCGCGACACGGGGAAGATCATCGGCTGCTCGTGCCTGGGGGCGCTGGCCCTGGTGGTGCTCCTCCTCGTGGCCGGCCTGCTGATCGGCGGTGACGGGGCGGACGAGCCGGAGCGGATCACCCCTTCGCGTTCCGCGAGGGAGGCGACGCAGGAGGCCGGCCCGGAAGGCGATGTGACGATCACCGGCTGCGAGGTCAACTCCGTGACGAAGTGGGCCGGTGCGGAGCTGCTGATCGACAACCGCTCCGGCAAGAGCAGCGACTACCACGTCGAGGTCGAGTTCGTGAACGCGGCCGGCAAGCGGCTCGGCGAGGCCTACGCCTCGACCCTGAGGCTGGCACCGGGACAGCGTGCCGAGGTCACCGCCCAGGGACTGGACCAGATCTCGGAGACGATCACCTGCCGGATCGTCAAGGTCCTCCGGTTCGCGTCCTGAACCCGAAGGAGACGGCGGCCTCCCCCGGGCGGGGGAGGCGGCCGGTACGTGCGGAGGACGTACGGCGGAGGGCTCCGCACCAGAATGGAGCCATGAACCGATCAGCCAGGACACAGCGGGCCGCCGCCCTCACCGCCTGCGCCGGCGCGCTCGCCTACACGGTCAGCAAGGTCGGCCTCGCACGGGACGGCGAGCTGGGCATGCCGGGCTTCCCCGCCCCGCCCGAGGCCTACGCGTCGGTCGCGGACGTCACCGCCGCCCAGCTGGGCAACGCCGGCCTCGGCCTGCTGATGGCGCTGGTCGCCCTGCTGCTCGTGCGGCCGCCCGCCGCCCGCTGGGTCCGGCGGGGCGCGGTCGTCGTGTCCTGGCTCGGCATCCTGATGGTCGGGGCCGGGGTCATCGGTTTCGGCGCGCGGGCGGCGGGCCTGGCGCCCAGTCTGGGCGACGTGCCGCCCGCGATGGGAACGGCCCTCGCGGCGCTGGCGGTCGGCGCCCTGTGGGTGGCGGCCTGGTCCGTGGCGGCGGTGGGCGCCGTGCGGCAGGCGGCCGGGTAGACGGGTCCGGCCCGGCCCCCGCGGCAGACGGGGGCCGGGCCGGACTTCAGCCGTTGGGGCGGGTGGGGGTCAGCTCACCTGGACGGTGACGTCGTCCACGACGAAGGAGGTCTGCAGGGACTGGTCCTCCACGCCGTTGAACTTCAGGGTGACCGTCTGACCGGCGAACTGCGCCAGGTTGTACGTCTTCTGGACGTAGTTGGAGGTCGGGTTCAGGTTGGAGAGGGTCTCCAGGGTCTGACCGCCCACCGACACGGTGAACTTGTCGTACACCACGCTCTCGGTCTCCTCCGTGTCGATGTGCAGGAAGAACGAGAGCTGGTACGAGGAGCAGCCCGCCGGGATGGCGAGGGACTGCGAGGCGCTGTCCGTGTGGCTGGACCCGTAGCCGTTCAGCCATGCGAAGTAGCTGCCGGAGTGCGAGACCTGGCCGGACTGGTTGGTGATCACGCCCGAGGTGGCGGTCCACGGGCCGGCGCCGCTCTCGAAGCCGCCGTTGACCACGAGCTGGCGCGGGGTGCAGCCGCCGCTCCCGGTCACGGTCAGCGTGTAGGTGGTGGTGTGGCTGACGGTGCCGGAGCCGGTGACCGTCAGGGTGTAGGTGCCCGGCGCGGTGCTCGCGCCGACCTGGACGGACAGCGTCGAGGAGCTGCCCGACTGCACGGACGTCGGGCTGAGCGTGGCGCTCACCCCGGCCGGCGCGCCGGAGACGGACAGGGCGACCGTCTGCGCGGCGCCGCTCAGTGTGGAGGTGTTCACGGTGGCGGAGGTGGAGCCGCCGGGGGCCGCGCTGCCCGCGGACGGGCTGACACCGATGGAGAAGTCCTGCGCGGGCGTCTCCCCGCCGACGGCCTGCTTCCAGACGGCGTAGGCGACACCGTCGGCGCTGCGGTCCAGGACCGTGGCGCTGATGTTGTTCGTGGTGTCGCAGGAGGCGTGGTAGCAGGGGTCGTAGGCGGCGTTCGCCGTGCCGCCCCACTTGGCCGCCTGCGCCGAGGTCTTGCGGGCGCTGGCGCCGGCCGCGTAGCCGGAGGTGGGGATGCCGCCCTGCTGGAAGGAGTAGTCGTCGCTGCGGCCCTGGCCCTCGGTGTTCTCCTCGGGAGCGAGGTTCAGGGAGGTCCAGTACGCCTTGAGCGGCGCGGCGGTGGCGGAGTTGATGTTGTTGATGAAGTAGCCGCCGTTGGTGGAGCCGACCATGTCGAAGTTGTAGTAGCCCTTGATGGCCGCCTTCTGGGTGCTGCTGAGCTGGTTCACGTAGAACTCGGAGCCGTTGAGGCCCTGCTCCTCGTCCGTCCACCAGGCGAAGCGCACGTGCTTGGTCATCGTCGGGTTCTTCTGGGCGAGGACGAGCGCGTTCTCCAGCAGGGTCGCGGAGCCCGAGCCGTTGTCGTTGATGCCGGGTCCGGCCGAGACGCTGTCGAGGTGGGCGCCGAACATGACGACCTGGTCGGCGGGGCCGCCCGGCCAGTCGGCGATCAGGTTGTTCGACGGGTAGGTGCAGGAGGAGCAGTTCTGCTCGGTGACCGTGTAGCCGGCGGCCTGGAGCTTGCCCTTGATGTAGGCCACCGACTGGGTGTAACCGGCGCTGCCCGCCCGGCGGTTGCCGCCGTTCTGCGAGGCGATCGTGTTCAGCTGCGTCAGGTGCGCCTGCACGTTGGCCACGTCGATGTTCGGCGGGTCGTTGCCGGGCTGGGTGCCCCCGACGTTGAGCGCGAAGTCGACGGTGTGCGAGAGGGTGCTGCCCTGGCCCTTGACGACGACGGTGGCGGCGCCGGGCGTCGCGTTGGCGGTGGCGGTCAGCGTCAGCGTCGAGGACTGGCCGGACTGCACGGTGGCCGGGTTGAAGGAGGCGCTCACCCCGGCCGGCAGGCCGGTCGCCGTCAGCGTCACCGACTGGGCGGTGCCGGTCGTCACGGTGGTGCCGACGGTGGTGGTGACCGTGCCGCCCTGCTGGACGGTGCCCGACGTGGGGTTCAGCGCCATCGAGAAGTCGTTGTTCTGACCGCTCGGCGTACAGGTCGGGTCGGCGGACTGGGCGGGCACGCTGATCGCGTCCCAGGCGGCCTTGGTCTTGTTGAAGAGGTCACAGGTGGTGTCGAGCGACTTGGCCGAACTGAGCGTCGCCGTCCGGTACTTCTTGTACGACATGCTGCTGGTCTTCAGCAGCATCCCCCCGTAGAAGATCTTCCCGGCGTTCTGGACGCCCACGCCGGTCACCGTGGACTGGTTGCAGGTGGGGCTGTTCGGCTTGCCGCCGCCCGGGTTGCTGCCCTCGGCGAGCAGGTAGAACCAGTGGTTCAGCGGGCCCGCCGCCGCGTGCACCTCGGTGCCGGGTATCGCCGAGCTGTAGCAGTTCGGGTCGTTGTCGATCGCCGACGGGTTGTACATGTTGCGGATCGGACCCTGGCCCTGGAGGTTGATGACCTCGCCGACGGTGTAGTCCGGAGTGTCGTACGGGGAGGGCTCGTTGGCGAACGCCTCGGTCAGCGCTCCGAAGATGTCGCCGGTGCCCTCGCCGAGCCCGGCCTCCTGGCCGCTGGTGCCGCCGGGGGTGTTGGAGTCGATGGCGTGCCCGTACTCGTGGGCCACCACGTCCATGCCGGCGATCCACTCGTTGGCGCTGTTGCGCCCGATGGTGACCGAGCTGCCGTCCCAGTAGGCGTTGAGGTCGTTCAGCCCGACCTTGGCGGGGAAGCTGCGGCCGCTTCCGTTGACGCCGTTGCGGCCCAGCCACTGGCTCAGCATGTCCCACTGCTTCTGCGCGGCGAACATCAGGTCGACGCAGCCGGTCTCCTTGCTCGTGGGGTTGCCGGTGCCCCAGGAGTCGGAGGACTTCGTGAAGACCGTGCCGCCGCTGTAGTCCGCGCAGCTCAGGCCCGTCCGGTTCGGGTCGCGCAGGGAGTACGAGCCCCCCGAGTTGGTGGTGTCGATGGTGAGCGGGTTCGGGCCGTTCCACTTGCTGTTGCCGGTGCCCGCGACCACGTCGTCGTAGCTGTCGACGAAGGAGCCCGTCCGCGCGTCCACGAAGACGTGCAGTTTGCTGGGAGCGGTCTTGGTGCGGCCGATCAGGACGGTCTCCCAGGCCAGTACCGGCTTGTCGTCCTTCAGCCGGACGACGAGCCGGCTGCTGTCGACCTTGTCGACGGCGGCCAGCTTCGAACGGGACGTGGACTCGGCGTCCTTGGCGCTGACCGTCGCACGGGTCGACACGTCGATCCGTACCGAGGAGGCCGACTGCAGGGCGCGCACCTTGCCCGCGCCGTCCGCGAGCACCACCGCGTCGCCGCCGACGACCGGCAGGCCGCGGTAGCTGCGCTCGTACGCGACGGAGAACAGGTCCTTGACCCAGGGGGTGACCAGCCGGCGTTCGTACTGCTCCTGCGAGGAGTTGACCAGGGTGTCGAGACCGCTGCCGACGGCCTGGTCGGCGGCCGCGACCGCGCGCGCGGCGGGGGTGTCCTTCTGGGAGGGTGCGGGCTGCGCGTGCTGCGCCGCCGACGCCGTCCCGGCCAGCGTGCCGGCGAGGCCCGCGGTCAGCACCATCGCTGCCAGGGCCGCCGTCCATCTGGTGGGCTGCAACGTCCACTCCGATCGTGGGGGGTTGGTTGGATGAGTGTTCGCTCGCGGCCGAGTATGAGCGTGTACATGACGTGTTTGGGTCATCCCGTCTGACATAAGGCCCGCGTTATGGTGCGCCGGCGGCCCGCTGCGTACGCTGCCCGGATGCAGCTGGAGTTGAGGCATCTGCAAGCCGTCTGCCGGATCGCGGAGGCGGGAAGCCTGGGGGGCGCAGCGCGACGGCTGGGGGTGTCCCAGCCGGCACTCTCGGCGCAGCTGCGCCGGATCGAACGGGTCACGGGCGGGGAGCTGTTCGTACGGGGGCGCAGCGGGGTGGAACCCACCGCGCTCGGTCACTTCGTGCTGGCCAAGGCCCGCCGGGTGCTGAGCGAGATGGACGCGCTGGGCGCGGAGGCGCGGGCGATCAGCACCGGAACCCCGCTGCGGCTCGGCTGCATCCTGCTCGTACTGATCGACGGACTCCTCGCCCAGACCGACCTGTTCATGTCCGGCCAGGAGATCAGTGTCGACCTGGAGGACTCGGTGACAGCGCTGGCCCGGATGCTGGGCACGGGACAGTACGACGCCATCGTCTACGGCGAGGTCAACGAGCACGAGGTGCCGCTCCCCGCAGGGGTCCTCGCGCGCACGCTCGTCCCCAAGGAGCCGTTCTGCATCCGCCTGTCGGCGCAGCACCCCCTGGCCGCGCAGGAGCGCATCGAGCTCGCCGACCTCGCCGGGGAATCGTGGATGACCCTGGTCGAGGACGACGACGGCGGTCCCGAAGCCCTCGTCGCCGCATGCGGGCAGGCGGGGTTCACCCCGTCACTGCGCTACCGGATCACCGACCGCATGATGCACTACGACCTGATCGCGGCCGGCCGCGCGATCTCGCTGAGCCAGCCCACGGCACCGCAGGTCGCGGGCACGGTGATGCGCCCGCTCGTCGGCAATCCGATCACCGGGCGCATCCGCCTCGCGTGGAACCGCGCGGCCGTCTCGGCGGGGCAGGCGGAACTCCTCTACCGGGCAGCGGCCCGCGCCTACCTGGCCAACGTGGACAACAACCGCTTCCACAAGGACTGGTGGGACGCCCACCCCGAGCTGCAGATCAGCCTCGGCGGTGAGCCGTCAGCAGCAGGTACTCCCACTCCATGACCCCGTCCGCGGTGTGCTCGGCCGCGAGGGCGTCCAGCTCGCCGTCCAGGGCGGCGACCCGCTCGGGCTCGTCGGCGATCGACCGGTAGACGGCGATGGTCGGCCCGTACAGGGCCTTGAAGAACTCCCGGAACTCCGAAGGCTTCTTGAACCGGTCCACCCGGACCGTCTGGCGGCGGGCGTCCACATCGGTCACCGCGTCGCCCAACAGGTCGTGGACGTGTTCCGGGTCCCCCCAGAGCGGCGGCGGCTGCGCACCGGGCGGCGGCGGGGGAGCGTAGGGCTTCATCGTGGCGAACATCCGGCCGATGAAGCCCTGCGGGGTCCAGTTGATCAGCCCGATGGTGCCGCCGGCGCGGCAGACCCGCACCAGCTCGTCCGCGGCGGCTTGGTGGTGGGGCGCGAACATCACGCCCAGGCAGGACATCACGGTGTCGAACTCGCCGTCCGCGAAGGGCAGCGCCTCGGCGTCCGCCTCCCGCCACTCCAGCCGGGCGCCGCGGACGGCGGCCAGGTGCCGGCCGACCTCCATCAGCTCGGGGGTGAGGTCGGAGGCCACGACGTCGGCGCCGGCCAGGGCGGCCGGAAGGGCCGCGTTGCCGGAGCCCGCCGCGACGTCGAGGACCCGGTCGCCCGGGCCCACGCCGCACTCCCGGACGAGGACCGCTCCCAGGTCCGGAAGCAGGTGGGAGGCCACGGACGGGTAGTCGCCCAGGGCCCACATCGCGCGGTGCTTGGCCTTCAGGGCGCGGTCGGCCTGGGCCGCGTCGCCGGACTCGGTCATGTCAGCCGCCCTCCAGGAGTCGGTCAGCCCCTCTTTCGAGCATAGGTACGTTCCGGGGTGGCGGCCCGTCGGCGGCCGGAGGGGCCCCGCGGCCCGGGGGAGCGGGGCCTACGGAAGCGGGGCCTGGACAAGCGGGCCATGCGGGAGCGGGATCTCGAAGTGCACCGTCCCGTAGCCGCCGTGCTCACCCGTCGTACGGGCGTCGCACACCTCGGTGGCCAGGCTCCGCCAGAACCCCTCCGCACCCGGAATGTCGACATTGGTGTGCAGGTAGACGCGCTCGTAGCCCGGCACCCCGGCCGCGAACGCGCAGGCCGTGCGCACCATGGCGCGGGCCAGCCCGTGCCGCCGGTGCGTGGGGCGCACGTACACGCGCAGGAGCTGGGCGGTGCTGCCCGAGGGGTAGCGCTCGGCCAGCCACCGCGGATGCGGCGGGTGGGCCGGCCCGCGCGAGTGGACGGCGCAGGTGCCCACGACCTCGCCGTCCCGGACGGCCACGACGAGGGTGTGGCGCGGGTCGTCGAGGTAGGTGCCGTGGATGTCGACGACGTCGGCATGCCAGTCGGGCACGTACCCGTAGTCGAACTCCCGGTAGAAGGTGTCGAGCATGACGCTGCGCGCGCCCCGCACGTCCTCCGGTCTCGCGTGCCGCACCCGGTAGGCCCCCAGGTCGCGAAGCTCCGGTTCCTGACGTTCTCTCAGCTTCTCCATGATCCCACCGTAGCGGAAAAGCGCGGTATTGGAAATGAAAACGATTTCCGATAGCTTCCTCTCGGTCCGGTCCGGACGCCTGCTGCCAGAGGCGTCCGTTCCGCACTCATGCCCAAGAGCCGTGACAGAGGTCGAGAGGAAGTCCCGTGGGACACGTACTGGTTATCGAGAGCTGGGTGGGGTCGATGAGCAGGCTCCTGCCCAGGGCGATCCGCGAGGGCGGGCACGAGTTCACCTTCCTCACCCGGGACCTGCACCACTACCTGCGCTCGGCCCCGGCCGACGGCGGCCCGCACCCGCTGCTCGCGGCGCGCAACCTCATCACCGCCGACACCAACGACACGGCAGCCCTGCTCCCGCTCGTCGAGCGACTGCACGCCGTCCTCGGTTTCGACGCCGTGGTCTCCTCCTGCGACTACTACCTGCCCGCCGTGGCGCGCGTCGCCGAGCGCCTCGGCCTGCCCGGCCCCGCCGCCACGGCCGTCGAGAACGCCTGCCGCAAGGACCTGACCCGCCGGGTACTGGACGAGGCAGGGGTGCCCGGCCCGCGCTTCGCGCTCTGCGCCGACACCGAGGAGGCGCTGGGCGCCGCCCGCGGGATCGGCTACCCGCTCGTGGTCAAACCGGCCGACCTGTGCGCCGGGATGCTCGTGCGCCAGGTCGGCGACGAGCGCGAGCTGGAGCGGGCCTGCCGGGCCCTGGCCGAGTTCCCCGTCAACGCCCGGGGCCAGCACCGCGCCCCGGTCATCCTGCTCGAAGAGCTGCTCACCGGCCCCGAGGTCAGCATCGAGACCGTCTCCTTCGACGGCGCGACCCACGTCGTGGGCATCACCGACAAGAGCATCGGCGGCGCGCCCGCCTTCATCGAGACAGGCCACATGTTCCCGGCGGACATCGGCCCCGAGCAGGCACGAGCGGCGGCCGACTCGGCAGTCGCGGCCGTCACCGCCCTCGGCCTGGACCACGTCGTCTGCCACACCGAGCTCAAACTGACCCCCGCCGGGCCGCGCCTGGTCGAGGTCAACCCCCGCCCCGCCGGCAACCGCATCACCGAACTGGTCCGCCACGTCACGGGAGTCGACCTCGCGGCCGCCTGCGTGGACGTCGCCCTCGGCCGCACACCCGACCTGACCGTCCGCCCGACCGGGGTGCACAGCGCCGCCATCGCCTTCCTGCTGCCCGCCGACGGGGGGATCCTCACCGGCGTCGAGGGTGCCGAAGAGGTACGGAGCCGGCCCGGGGTGCTGGAGCTCACCCTGGCCGAACCGGGCCGCGCCGTTCGGCCCGCGACCAGCAACAACGAGTACCTGGGCCACGTCATGACCGCCGACACCGAAGGCCCGGGCGCCCGCGCGCGGGCCGAACGGCTGATCGCCCGCCTGCGGCCCGCCTACGAACTGTGTTCCGCCGAGCCGGCCGCGGCGGTGAACGCGTGACCGCACCCGCCCCCGCCGCCGCACCCGCCCTTCACGAACCGCGCGTGCGGACCGTCGACGGCCTCCTCGGACAGGCCCGCGCCGGCGCCTACGGACCCGACCCCGCCGGGCAGCGCGTGGCCCTCGCCTTCACCACCTCGCAGGCCGTACGCCACGCCGGCCGCGCCCGCGGCTACCGCAACGAGGTGCTCAGCCTGCGCCTCGACGCAGCCGTCGGCTCCTGCGCCGTGGAACCCGGCACCCTGCCGCCGGCCGCGCTCGACGACTGCGTCGGCGCCACCGTCGCCGAGCTGCTCGACCACCCGCTGCCGCCCGTACGGATCGCCGCCCTCGACGCCTACCTCACGCACGTCCGCCCGCACGCCCCCGAGCACGGCGCCCGCCCCTACGCCATCCCGGCCGGCAGCTCGCTGCACCGCTCCCGGGCCCGCGCCCGCGCCGTCGTCGACCTCCTGCCCGCAGCCGGAGTGAGCCGGGTCCTGGTCGTCGGCGTCGTCAACTCCCTGCTGGAGCGGCTGCGCGAGCGCGGGACCGCGTACACGCCCTGCGACCTCAAGGGCGGCACCACCGAATGGGGCGAGCCCGTACGGACCGACGCGCTCGCGGAGCTGGCCCGCTGCGACGCCGTCCTCGCCTCCGGGATGACCCTGGGCAACGGCACCTTCCAGCCGCTGCTCGACCACGCCGCCGCCACCGGCAAGCCCCTCGTCATGTTCGCCCAGACCGGCAGCGCCGTACTCCCGCGCTTCCTCGGCTCCGGGGTGCACGCCGTCTCCGCCGAGCCGTACCCCTTCTTCTGGCTCGACGGCGGCCCCGGCGTCATCCACCGCTACGGGGGCACCCGGTGACCGTCACCCCGATCCTGCCCCGCCCGCACACCCGGGCCGGCAACCCCGACCTGCTGCCGCTCCTCGGCCGCACCCCGCTCGCCCGGATCCACGCCGACCTGCCGCACCGCCACCCCGGCTTCTGGGCGAAACTCGAATGCCTCGGCGCCGGCGGGATGAAGGCCCGCGCCGCCGTCTCCATGCTGACCGGAGCCCGTGCCCGCGGCGAACTGCTGCCCGGCGCCCCCGTCGTGGAATCCACCTCCGGCACCCTCGGCATCGGCCTGGCCTTCGCCGGCCAGGCCCTCGGCCACCCCGTGGTCCTCGTAGGCGACACCGAACTCGAACCGTCCATGCGCCGGCTGCTGTGCAGCCACGGGGCCCGGCTCGAACTCGTCGACCGCCCGGCCGCCCGGGGCGGTTGGCAGGCCGCCCGGATCGCCCGGCTGCGCGAGGTGCTCCGCTCGATGCCGGGCGCGTACTGGCCCGACCAGTACAACAACCCCGACAACGCCGCCGGGTACCTCTCGCTCGCCGCCGAACTCACCGACCGGCTCGACCACCTGGACGTCCTCGTGTGCAGCGTCGGCACCGGCGGCCACAGCGCCGGACTCGCCGCCCCGCTGCGCCGCCGCTGGCCCCGCCTCAAGGTCATCGGCGTCGACTCCGTCGGCTCGGCCATCTTCGGACAGCCCGCCAGACCCCGCCTCATGCGCGGACTCGGCAGCAGCATCCACCCCGCCAACGTCGCCCACCACGCGTTCGACGAGGTGCACTGGGTGGGGCCCGCCGAGGCCGTGGACGCCTGCCGCCGGCTCGCCCGCTCCGCCTTCGTCAGCGGCGGCTGGAGCACGGGAGCCGTCGCCCTCGTCGCCGCCTGGGCCGCCCGGACCGAGCCCGGATCGGTCGTCGCCACCGTCTTCCCCGACGGACCGCACCGCTACCTCGACAGCATCTACGACGACGACTTCTGCCGCGCCCACGGCCTGGACACCGCCGACCGCGCAGTCCGCCCCCTGGAGATCCCGCACCCCCACGCCGTCGAGGCCACCGGCTGGGCCCGCTGCAAGACCGTCCTCGCACCGACCCGCGGAGGCGCCGCGTGAAGCTCACCTGGCACACCACCGGCCTGGAACTCGCCGAACCGCTGCGGATCTCCCGCTCGGTGATGTCCCGCCGCGACGCCGTCCACGTCGCGATCGAGCACGGCGGGCTGAGCGGCTGGGGCGAAGCCGTCAGCAGCGACTACCTCGCACTGCCCACCGCCCTCATCCACCAGCACCTGGAAGCCGTGCGCGCCGCGACCGAGCGCTTCCCCGACCCGGAGACCGCCTGGGCCGAGACCGGCGCCGGACACCCGGCCTGGGCCGGACTCCCGCCGGGGGTGCTGGCCGCCGTCGAGGCCGCCGTACTGGACCTGGTGGGCAAACGGGCCGGCGAGCCCGCGCACCGGCTCCTCGGCACTCCCACCGCCCCGGCCGCCGCCACCGCCCGTACGATCGGCATCACCGCGCCCGTCCCCGCGGCCGCCCAGGCCGCCCGCCTCGCCCTGAGCGGCTTCACCGTCCTGAAGGTCAAGGCGGGGTCCCCCGATCCGGCCGAAGACCTCGCGCGCGTGGAAGCCGTACGCACCGGAGCGCCCGGGGCCGCCCTGCTGCTCGACCCCAACGGAGCGTGGACCGAACGCCAGGCCCTCGACCTGCTGCCGCGCTTCGCCGCACTCGGCGTCGGCGCCGTGGAACAGCCCGTCGCGCCGGGCCGGCCCGAAGCCCTGGCCCGGGTCGCCAAGGAATCCCCGGTCCCCGTCATCGCCGACGAGGACGCCGTCTCGTACGAGGACGCCGCCCGGCTCGCCGGCCTGGTCCACGGCGTCAACGTCAAGCTCGCCAAATGCGGCGGGGTGCGGGCCGCCCTGCGCATCCACGAAGCCCTGCGCGGCAGCGGCACCGACCTGATGCTCGGCTGCCTCACCGCCAGCTCGCTCGGCATCGCCCCCGCCGTGCACCTCGCCGACCGGGCCCGCTGGGTGGACCTCGACGGCCACCTGCTGCTCGCCGACGACCCGTGGACCGGCATCGGCGGCCCGGACGGCACCGTGCGCGCCTCCGACCGGGCCGGCCTCGGCGTCAGACCCGCCCGGGCGGAGGCCGGACGGTGAAAACCCTGACCGCCGTCCGCGGCTTCCCGCTCGCCGTCCGCCTGCTCCTCGTCAACCAGCTCGGCGTCAACACCGGCTTCTACCTCCTCATCCCGTACCTCGCCACGCACCTGTCCCACGACCTCGGGCTCTCCGCTGCCGCCGTCGGAGTCATCCTGGGCCTGCGCAACCTCAGCCAGCAGGGCCTCTTCCTGCTCGGCGGCTCGGCCGCCGACCGGCTCGGCGCCCGCGGGGTGATCATCGCCGGGTGCGCCCTGCGGACGGCGGGGTTCGCGATGTTCGCGCTCGGGGACACGTTGGCGCTGCTGCTCGCCGCGTCCGTGCTCAGCGGGCTGGCGGGGGCACTGTTCAACCCCGCCGTGCGGACCTACGTCGCCCAGGAGGCGGGCGAGCGCAAGGCCGAGGCCTTCGCGCTGTTCAACGTCTTCGCCACCACGGGAGCCCTGCTCGGCCCGCTGCTCGGCACGCTCCTGCTCCTCGTGGACTTCCGGGCCGCCGCCGTCACCGCGGCCGGGATCTTCGCGGCGCTCACCCTGGCGCAACTCCTCGTGCTGCCCGCCCGGGAGGTCCCGGCGCCGGAGACCCGGCTGACGGGCGACTGGCGGGAAGCGGCGGGCAGCCGGGGGTTCCTCCCCTTCTCCCTCGCCATGATCGGCATGTACGGACTGGAGAACCAGCTGTACCTGCTGCTGCCGCACGCGGCCGTGCGCGCCTCCGGCTGGGACGGCTCGATCGGCCTGCTGTTCCTCGCCGGAACCGTCGCCAACCTGCTCTTCCAGCTCCGCATCACCCGCAGGCTGAAGGAGACCGGCAGCCGCGCCCGCTGGATATCCGCCGGCCTCGCGGTCATGGGCCTCGGCTTCGTGCCCCCGATGCTCGTCGCGGCCGCCCCCGCCCCGCACCCGGCCCACCTGCTGCCCGTGCTCGCCGGCGCCCTGCTGCTGCACCTCGGGGTGATGACCGCCCAGCCCTTCGTGATGGAGCTGATACCGGCCTTCGGCCGCCAGAGCCTCACCGGAACCTACTACGGCCTCTTCTACGCGGTGTCCGGCATCGCGGCCGCAGCCGGCAGCGCCGCCGTCGGCTGGGCCATGGACACCGCCGGGCACACCGGACTGGCCTGGCTGCCGTTCGCCTGCTGTCTCGCCCTCGGCCTGGCCTCGGCGGCGGCCGTGGCCCGCCTCCACCGAAGACGGGCCCTGCCGGGCGCCGCCGGAGCGGCCGAACCTCTGCCCGCCGCCAACCGCCCCAGGAGCAAGACCCGATGAGCAGTGGCAACCTCCTCACCGACCATCCCGAGCTGTACGAGGAGCGCTTCCCCGACCCCCACCACCTCGCCGCCCGCTGGGCCGAGTCCGTCCTGGCCGGCCATGGCGCCGGCCCCCGCGTCCTCGACGTGGGCTGCGGCACCGGCCGCGACGCGGCCTGGCTGCACCACCGGGCCGACCGCGAGGTCACCGGCATCGACACCTCCGAGGCCATGCTGGCCCACGCCCGCCGCCACCACCCCGGGCCGGCCTACCACCACGCCGACATGCGCGACTTCGACCTCGGCCGGACCTTCGACGCCGTCGTCTGCCTCGACAGCGCCCTGCTCTACTGCCACACCAACGAGGACCTCACCGCCTTCCTCGCCCGCTGCCGTGCCCACCTCGCCCCCGGCGGTCTGCTCATCGCCGAGATGCGCAACGGGGCGTTCTTCCTCGGCAACACCGAACTGCTCGACGGCGCCCGCACCGCCACCTTCACCCGGCACGGCGTCACCTACACCTCGCGCACCACCCTGCACATCGACCATGCCGCGCAACTCCTGCGCCGCCACCGGGTCTGGAGCGCCGACGACGGCACGCCCCCGGCCGAGCAGCACTCCGCGTGGCGCCTGCTCTTCCCGCAGGAGCTCCGCCACTTCCTGACCACCGCCGGCTTCGAGGTCCTCGGCCTCCACGACGGGCCCGGCCCCCGGACCGAACCGCCCTGGAGCGAAGGCGACGCCCCGCACGCGACGGCGAGCGCCGACCGACTGCACCTCGTAGCGCGCCTGAAGCACCACCACCACAGCAACGGAGACAGCACCTCATGAACGACCGCCACCGCCAGACCGGCTTCGCCCGCAGAACCATCCTCGCGGCCGGAGCCGCCGGCACCCTCGCCCTCGCCACCGGCTGCGGGACCGGCAAGACCGGCGCGAGCGACGCCAAGGAGGGCACGGGCACCCCCAAGCCCGGCGGACGCCTGCGCGCGGCCTTCGCCGGCGGCGGCGCGGCCGAGACCCTCGACCCGCACGCGGCCAACCTGTTCGTCGACGCCGCCCGCGCCAAGGCCCTCTTCGACAAGCTCGCCGACTTCGGCGCCGACCTCGCCCCGGTACCCCGCCTCGCCGAGCGCTGGGAGCCGAACGAGACCCTCGACACCTGGCGGATCACCCTGCGCAAGGCCGCCTTCCACGACGGCCGGCCCGTCACCGCCGAGGACGTCCTCTACAGCTACCGCCGGATCGCCGACCCGAAGGGCACCTTCCGCGCGAAGGCCTCCCTGGAGCCGATCGACCTGTCGGCGAGCCGTGCCGTCGACGCCTCCACCGTCGAGTTCCGGCTCAAGCGGCCGTACGCCGAGTTCCCCAACACCCTCGCGGCCTTCGGCGCCTACATCGTCCCCAAGGACGCGGCCTCCTTCGACCGGCCCGTCGGATCCGGCCCCTTCGCCTTCGTCTCCTTCACGCCCGGCAGCAGCCTCCTGGTCAAGCGGAACGAGGCCTACTGGGAGGGCGCCCCGCACCTCGACGAGCTCGAATTCGTCATAGCGGCCGAAGAGTCCGCGCGTGTGAGCGCGCTCCTCGGCGGGCAGGTCGACTACGCCCACGAGCTCACCCCGGCCAGCGCCCGCGCCCACGAGGGCAAGGGCA
This sequence comes from Streptomyces sp. NPDC091371, assembly GCF_040684275.1. Classification (NCBI taxonomy): domain Bacteria; kingdom Bacillati; phylum Actinomycetota; class Actinomycetes; order Kitasatosporales; family Streptomycetaceae; genus Streptomyces; species Streptomyces sp. NPDC091371. The sequence continues at coordinate 11,338 of NZ_JBFBFP010000003.1, read as the reverse complement.
GGATCCAGGTCGTACGGCTGCCCGGCAGCGCCATGCAGGGCTTCGTCATGAAGACCGACCGGCCGCCCTTCGACGACAAGCGGGTCCGGCAGGCCTTCTTCCTCATCGCCGACCGCAAGGAGCTCCTCGACGGCGCCCTCTCCGGAGCCGGCGAGATGGGCAACGACCTCTTCGGCAAGGGCTGCCAGTACTACGCGGCCGGCCTGCCCCAGCGCACCCAGGACCTCGAACGGGCCCGCGCCCTCCTCAAGGAGGCCGGCGCCGAAGGACTCAAGGTCACCCTCGACACCGCGCCTGCCGCCACCGGCTTCGTGGAGGCCGCCGGCATCTTCAAGGAGCAGGCGGCCAAGGCCGGGGTCACCGTGGAGGTCAAGGTCGGCAACAAGGACACGTACTGGAAGGACATCCTCTCCGGCGGAACCTTCGCCTCCTACCGGTCCGGCGCCATGCCCATCGAGTCCCACATCAGCCAGCGGCTGCTCACCGGATCCACCACCAACGCCACGAAGTGGCAGCACAAGGACTTCGACGACCTCTACCAGCAGGCCCAGTGCACCCGCGACGAGAAGGAGCGCGCCGCCCTCTACGAGCGGATGCAGCGCCGGCTGCACGACGAAGGCGGCTTCCTGATCTGGGGCTTCGCCGACTGGATCGTCGCCACCTCGCCCAAGGTCCGCGGGGTGTCGAAGACGGCCCCGGCCAATACCCTCGACTGGGCCCGCTTCGACCGGACCTGGCTCGCGTGACCACGGGGCTTCCCTGGATCGGCCGCCGCCTGCTCCTCGGCCTGGGGCAGACGGCGGCCGTCGTCCTGCTGATCTTCCTCCTCACGGAGGCGCTCCCCGGCGACGCGGCCGTCGCGTTCGCCGGCGACCAGCCCGACCCCGAGCGGATCGCCCGGATCCGCGAGGCCATGGGGCTGGACCGGCCCGCCGGGGAGCGGCTGGGGGACTGGGTCGCCGGCCTGCTCCACGGCGACCTCGGCACCTCCTTGGTCACCGGACGGCCCGTCACCGGGCACCTCGCCGCCGGCCTCGGCCCCACCCTGATCCTCGCCGCCGCCACCCTGGCCCTGCTGGTCCCGCTCTCGGTCGGCCTCGGGGTACTGGCCGCCCGCCGCGAGGGCGGCCCTGTGGACCAGGCGATCAGCGCCCTGACCCTGGCCGTGCACTCCGTACCGGAGTTCGCCCTCGGCGTGCTGCTTGCGGCCCTGTTCGCCCTCCACCTGGGCTGGCTCCCCGCCACCGCCGTCGGCACAGACCTCGCCGCCGAACCGCTGGTGCTGGTCCTGCCCGTACTCGTGCTGACGGCCCGGCCCGTGTGCACGCTGAGCCGTCTCGTGCGCGCCGGGATGATCGAGGCGATGGCCTCGCCGTACGTGGCCCAGGCGCGCCGGTACGGCATCTCCGGCTCCCGCGTCCGCTGGGCGCACGCCCTCCCGTGCGCGCTGGCGCCCGCCACCCAGCAGTTGGCGCGGACCGTGGACTGGCTGCTCGGCGGGGTGATCGTCGTGGAGGCCCTGTTCGTCGTCCCGGGGCTCGGGACCGTGCTCATCGAGGCCGTCGCCGCCCGCGACGTACCCGTCGTCCAGGGCATGGCCGTCGTCTTCGGAGTCGTCACGGTCCTGGCCAACCTCGGTGCCGACCTCGTCGCCCGCCGCTTCGCCCCGCGGGCGGGGGTGGCCGCGTGAAGTCCGCCCGAGGTGCCCGGTTCGCCGTGGCCGCCGTGCTCGTCGCCGTACCGCTGCTGCTCGCCCTCCTCGGACCCCTGTTCGCCGGGCCCGCCGGCCCGAGGTCCGTCTCCTTCGCCACCGGCCAGGGCCACTGGCTCGGCACGGACTTCACCGGCCGCGACGTCTGGCGGCAGGTGCTGCTCGGCGGCCGCTCCGTGGTGCTCGTGGCGCTCGGCGCGACCGCGCTCGCCTACCTGATGGCCCTGCCCGCCGGGCTCGCGGCGGCGCTCACCCGCCGCGGATGGCTGGAGGAAGCGCTGATGAGGCCGCTGGACGTGCTCAGCGCGGTGCCCTCACTGCTCCTCGTCCTGCTCGTGGCGGCCACCCTCCAGCCGGGTCCCGGCGCACTGACCGCGCTCGTCGGGCTGGCCGCCGTACCGGACGCGGCGCGCGTGGTCCACGCGGCGGCGGTGGAGGTGGCCTCCCGGCCGGCCGTGGAAGCGCTGCGCATGCAGGGCGAGTCCTGGTGGCGCACGGCGCTCGGCTACGTGGCCCGGTCCATGCGGCGCACCCTCGCCGCGGACGTCGGGATCCGGCTCACCGGGGCCCTGTACCTGGTGGCCACGGCCGCGTTCCTGGGCGTCGGCGTACCACCGGACGCCGCCGACTGGGCGGTGATGGTCGACCGCAACCGGACCGGGCTGTTCCTCCAGCCCTGGGCCGTGGTGGTGCCGGCCGCCCTCATCGCCGCCCTGTCGACGGGCGCCAACCTGCTGTTCGACGCGGCTCTCGGGAAGGGAAAGGGCACATGAGCACCATCGCGGAGGTACGGGACCTGCGGGTGGAGATCGGCGGCCGGGTCCTCGTCGACGGCGTCAGCCTCGCGGCCCGCGCCGGCCGGATCACCGCCGTCATCGGCCCCTCCGGCAGCGGCAAGACCACCACCGGCCTCGCGCTCCTCGGCGAACACCCGCGGGGCGCCCGCGTCGAGGGACTCGTACGCACCCGGCCGGGCGCGGTGGGCTACGTACCCCAGCACCCGGCCGCCGTGCTCAACCCCGCCCGGCGCGTCGGCGCCCTGCTCGGCGATATCGCGGCCCTCGGGGCGGGCTGCCGCCGGGAGCGGCGGCAGCGGGTGCACGAGGCCCTGCGGCTGGCCCGGATCCCGGACCCCGAACAGGTCCTGCGGCGCTTCCCCCACCAGCTCTCCGGCGGGCAGCAGCAGCGCGTGGTGCTCGCGCAGGCGCTGCTGCACGGAGCCTCGGCGATCGTCGCCGACGAACCCACGACGGGACAGGACACGCACACCAAAGCGGGGATCGTGGCCGAGCTGGCGGCCCTCGCCGGCCGGGGCATGGCCGTCGTCCTGCTGAGCCATGACCTCACGGTGGTACGGGAACTGGCCGACGAGGCCGTGGTGATGCGCGCCGGCCGGATCGTGGACCGGGGACCGGTGGACGCCGTGCTCGACGCCCCGGCCCCCGCAGCGACACCCCGCATCCCGCGCACCCGCCGTCCGGCGGGGCCGGTGCGCCTGGAGGTCGAGGCCCTGACCGCCCGCCACCGCACGGCACGCGGCCGCGTGGACGTGCTCCACGGCGTCGGGATCTCGGTCGCGGCGGGGGAGTGCCTCGCCCTGGTGGGCCCCTCGGGCAGCGGCAAGACCACCCTGGGGCGGTGTCTGGCGGGGCTGCACGCCGATTACCGGGGCGGGATCCTGCTCGACGGCGCACGGCTGCCCAACAGCCTGCGTGCGCGCGGCCGGGCGGAGCTGGCGGCCGTGCAGTACGTGTTCCAGGACGCGCGGGCGGCCTTCGACGAACACCGGCCGGTCCTCGACCAGGTCGCCCGCACCGCGGTCCGGCTGCGCGGAGCCGCCCCGGCGGCGGCGCGCGAGGAGGCCGTCGGGGCGCTGGCGGAGCTGGGTTTGAGCAGTGGTACGGCCGCCCGTCGGCCGGGATCGCTCTCCGGCGGGGAACTCCAGCGGGCCGCGCTCGCCCGGGCCCTGCTCGCCCGGCCGCGGCTGCTCGTCTGCGACGAGATCACGTCCGGGCTGGACCCCGTGAACCGCGACGCGGTGCTCGACCTGCTCGCGGGGGTCCGGGAACGCACCGGGCTCGCCCTGGTGTTCATCACGCACGACCTCGTGTCCGCGGCCGCGCTGGCCGACCGTACCGTCGTGCTGGACGGGGGACGGGTCACCCCGCCCGCGGCGGCGCGGGCTACCGCCGGCTGTTGAGGAAGCCGATGGCGACGGCCCCCCACCAGGCGACCTGCGAGACGGTCGCCGTCGCCGCGCCCCGCAGCAGCAGGGCGCGGGTGGCGGGCCGGCCGTCGAGGGCCGCAAGCCGCCGGTGCAGGACGCTCGCCTGGACGCCGTTCAGCGAAAGGAGCAGCACGAGGCCGAGCTTGACGCAGGTCAGCGGGGACGAGAGGTCCGGGTGGAGGAAGGCACCGCTGAACACGAGACCGCCGAGGCCCGCCCAGACCGGCACGTGCAGGGGGGCGGTGGCGTCGACCACGTCCCGCAGCGACTTGCGGCCCGTGAGCCACAGGGCGCCGAAGTAGTCGATCGCGAGCACCGCGCCGAACCCCAGGACCAGGGAGGCGAGGTGTACGAAGAGGGCCACGGTGTGGAGCGTGGAGTCCGCCCGGAGGTGGAGGGCGATCCAGGTGGTGGCCGCCCAGGCCGCGCACACGGCCAGGGAAGCGACGGCAGGTCCGCACCACTGCGGGATCTGGAGCAGATCCGAGGCCTGACCTGGTCTTCGTTCGATCGAGAGGGCATCTGCGGTGGACATGGTGCTCCGTAGGCGGTTACGCGAGGGTGTACTCACAGCCGCACGGAGTGAGCAAGGTAAGGCTGCCCTAAGCGTCATGCTTTCGTCAATGTGACCTGTGGCGCAAAATCGCTCACCGGGTGTGACGGGATCGCCGCCCCCGCGGGACCCGCCGCCTCAAGCCGCCCGGGTGTCCGTGCCGCCGGGGCCGAAGTCGCGCTCGAAGCCCTCGCGGAAGCCGGGCCGATCCATCGCGCGCTCGAAGGCCTGCGCGGCGCGAGCGAGCCCGGCTTCGTTCTCCTCGGCGGCGGTGAGTACGGCGAGATACGCGCGCAGGCTCAGTCCGCGGGCCGTGGCGAGCGCGGTGAGCCGCTCGTGCACATCGGAGTCGACCTCGACTGTGGTGGTGTCAGCCATGCTCCGAGTATGCGCGTCCGCGGCCCGGCCGGGGGCCCGTTCACGGCGAGGACGCGTTCCCGGTCTCCTCCAGCAACCGCTCGAACTCCTGCCGGTGGTCGCCGAGGAGCTGCGGGTCGAAGAGAGCCGGCAGCGCGCGGAGCAGGTCGGCCGCTCCCGGGTCGCCGAGGGAGACCAGGGCCCGGGCCGCCGCCACCCGGCTGGGATCCCAGGCTTTGGGGCACCGGGCCAGCAGGTGGAGGGCGTGCGTGGACCGGCGGTCGCCGGCTCCGGCCAGCGCCAGGGCGGCCTCCATCCGTACCGCGAGGGTGTGGCGGACGGACCAGACGAGCGCGTGCAGGTGATCGGCGGCGCCGGGATGGCCGAGGCCGGCCAGGGCGGCGGCAGCGGTCACCCGGGGAAGACCGTCGACCTCCGGGTCGTCGAGGATGCCTTGCAGGATGCCGGGCGCGCGCGGGTCTCCCAGCGCGGCCAACTCCCGTGCCGCGGCCACCCGGTCGCGCTGGCGATGGGTGCCGTCGGATCCGCGAGGACGGGGGCCGGACCCGGCCGGCCCGTCGTTCGGTGGGGGTTCCAGGTCCAGGGCGAGGGCGTGGAAGACGTCGGCGGCCCGCTCGGGGTCGTGCCCGGCCAGCAGGTGCGCGGTGTGCAACTGGTCCGAGAGCGGGAAGTCGGGGGAGCGGCCGAGTTCGTGGAGCACGTCGGTCCCGAGGCGATCGCCCGACGCTGCCAGCACCCGGGCCGCCCTGAGGCGCGAGTAGGCATTGGCCCGCGCACAGCGGGCGACGGCGGCGAGCGCGCCGGGACCGCCCGGGTCGCCGAGGCCGGTCAGGCCTTCGGCCGCCGCCAGGTGGAGCCGGTCGCACGCGTCCGTATCGCGGATGAGGATGCGGAGCGCGGACGTGGCATCGGTGTCGCCGAGTGCTGCCGCCGCAACGGCGAAGCCGACACGGGCCTGTCCGTTGCTGTTGGGGTCCGCGGCCAGCGCGTGGAACAGGCCGGCGGCTCCCGGGTCGTCGAGTCCTGCCGACAGTTCGGCGGCCCTGGTGCGTACGTACGCTTCGACACGCGTGTCGAGGGAGAGCGCCCGGAGGAGACCGGGTGCCCGGGGATCACCGCGCGCGATCAGGGCTTGGACGGCCGGCAGGCGTTCGTGTCTGGAGTCGGAGGCGTGGGCGGCGAGAGCGTGCAGCCGGTCGGGTCCCCGTGGGTCGCCGAGGTCGGCCAACGCCGCCGCCGCGGGGGCCAGTCCGTGATAGTGGTGACCCCCTAGGGAGAAGGTGTGGAGGGCTTCCGCGGTCCCCCGCACCACGTCGTCGGGAAGCCGGGTTCCCATGCGGGCGAGGGCGGCGACGAACACCCAGCCGGGCAGCCCGCCACGGGATGCCAGACGCCGCAGGGGTGAGCGGCGCGGGTCGAGCCCGGCGCCGTGGGCGGCGTCGAGCAGGAACGCCACGTACGAGATGTCCTCGGGGGGCTGCCAGTAGCGCAGCAGCCACACCCGCGGCCAGACCCCCGGCGGCGTCCCGGGCGCGTAGGGGGTGAGCGGGAGCCCCGGATTGCAGAAGTGGTAGCGGTGGAAGGCCCTCCGGATCGCCCGGACCCCCGCCCTCCGGTCACGCACCGCGTGCCGGGCGGCCAGGTGTTCCAGCAGGGTCTGGTGCAGGAAGACGAGGTCGCCGCCGCGCGCCACGAGCAGCCCGCTGCGCCGTGCGGCGGTGTCGAGGAACGCCCGCCAGTCGGCCTCGTGCACGCGTGCGGGCCGCCGGGCTTCCGGCTGCTCGCACAGGATGTCCAGCGCGGGGCGCTCGTTGCCGGCGTGGCGTTCGGCGGCCAGCCGGGCGATCAGGTCCGGGAGCCGGTCGAGCGCCGCCTCGGCCGCCGCCTCGCCCGTCGCCTCTGCGGCGCGGAGCGGTCCGGCCCGGTGCTGGTGGCGGGTGAGCAGGTCGATGAACTCCTCGTAGACCTGTCCGCGCCCCGCGGGCAGCGGCCGGTCCGGAGCGGCGGCGTGCAGCTGGCAGAGCATCGCGGTCATCAGCGGTACGTGGGCGAGAGCCGCCAGCCGGGTCCGGTCCAGGGCCCTCAGGAACCGGCCCGTGGTCGCGGCGGGGTCCGGCACGGAGAGGGTCCGGAACCAGCCTTCGGCGACGACCGGCAGATCGTCCCGGCCGAACGGCTGGAGGTCGTACCGGGGTACGTCGGAGCCAAGGAGGTCGAGTTCCGTGTCGGGCAGCGGGCGGGTCGCGACGACGAACCGGTACGGACCCGCGTGCTCACTGCGGGAGGCCTCCGCGAGGCGGCGCAGCACTTTCTGGCGGGCTGCCGCCTGCGAGACCTCGTCGAGTCCGTCGACCAGTACCAGCCAGACCGCCCCGGGCTGCGGCTCGGCGGCGAAGAAGTCCGGCGGCACCCCTTTCATGAGCCCCTCGTACTCCGCGTTCACGTAGTCGGCGAGGGCGTTCGCCGGCGGAGCGTGGACCAGGGCCGCGGCCGGCACCAGCACGGGCACCCTCCCGGTGCCGCGCCCCGCGAGCAAGTGCCCGGTCTCCTGGGCGAGCCAGGTGCGCAGCAGGCTCGACTTGCCGCCGCCCGGCCCCGCCATGACCACGCAGGTCCGCCCGCCGGCCAGTACCTCGTCGGCGGGCAGCTCGTCGGCGGGAGGCGCGACCGCCTCACCCACCCAGGTGGCTTCCCGCGCCTGACTCCTGCGCACCCGCTGGCGTACGTACACCGCGGCGAGCGGCGGAGCCGTGCCCGGCAGCACGCCCGCGTACGGATGGTCGCGCGCGGCGGCCAGGGCGGCGGCGAGGTAGCCGTCGATCCGGCGGTTGCGGACGTCCGCCCGCTCCCGCAGCCGGCGCAGCTCCACCAGCGCCGGCCCGGTCACGCCCAGGGCGCGGGCGAGAAGGTCGAGCGTGGTGAGGGTGGGCACCGCCTTCGCGCTGAGGAGGTTGCTGAGCGTCGAGGGCTGGATCCCGGCGGCCTCGGCCACCTCGATCTGCTTGCGCCCGGCCATCGCGGACTTGATCCGCGCGATCAGCTCCTCCTGCGCGCCGCCGGGGCCCGCGCCGCTCACACCGTCCACCCGTACTCCCCGCATCTGGCCGTGCGTTCTGGTTCACATCACCCCTATGAACGCCCGTCGAGGCTATCCCTGGTGCTTCGAGACCGGGCGGACCTTGCCCGAACCGACACCTTCGGATGACCAGGAGTACCCACCATGAGCTTCCAACTGGCGCTGATCGCCTCCCCCTTCGTCCTCGGCCTGCTCGTGCGCCTGCTCCGGGGTTCCCAGCGCTCCCTGGCGACCCTGGCGCGGGGCCTGCGCGATCTCGTGTCCCTGCGGATGGTGCTGCGCGACACCGACCCCGAACAGCGGGCCGCCCTCCTCGACGCCCACCGCGTCTGGCGCACCGCCGAACCGCGCACCCGCCGGGGCCCGGTGCGCCGCTGACCGCCCCGCCGTCAGCCCGCCCAGCGCCCCGTCAGGAACGTGATGGCGACCAGGGTGGACAGCGGGCCCGCGACGCACAGGTACACGGTCCGCACGCGCGGCCGGCGCAGGCTCCAGCCGGCCAGCGCGATCCACAGCGGCCACCACAGCAGCGTGGAACGGGGGATGGAGGTGTACCAGTACGAAGTCCCCAGCGCCCACAGGGTGAGGGCGAGGTAGAGGGCCTCGGGCCACTGCCGGCGCCGTACGAGCAGGACCGCGAGCGCGAGCCCCGCCAGCATCGCCAGGAGCTCGGCCTGCCACATGAGGGCGTACCCGGTGGGCTGGGTGTGCTGGAAGGCGGCGTCCCAGGTGTGGGACCAGGCCTCCCACGGCGCGTGGAAGTCCCGGTACCAGCCGCGTTCCTGGGCGTGCTTCCAGGCCATCCAGTCCCCGGTCCGCGCGTGCAGGAACCAGCCGTACGCGGCCGGTGCGAGCGCGGGCAGGACCAGCCACGGGGCCGCCCGCCAGTCGCGGCGGCCGCGTGCGTCGAGGACGAACCGGAGGGCGAGCGCGGCCACCAGGAACAGTCCCGTGGCGCGCACCGAACAGGCCAGGCAGGCCAGCACCGCCGCCGCGGGCCAGTTCCGGCGCTGCGCCGCCAGCCAGGCGGGCAGGGCCAGGGCGAGGAACAGGGCCTCGGTGTAGCCGGCGGCGAGGAACACCGCGCAGGGGGAGATCAGGAGGAACAGCACCGTGCGCCGGCCCGCCTCCGCGTGCGGCAGCTGCCGCCTGGCGATGCGCGCCAGCGCGAGGACGGCCACACCTCCCGCGACGAACGAGATCAGCGCTCCGGCCGCGGCCCAGTGGGGGACCACCGCGTGGACGGCGCGCAGGGTGAGCGGGAAGCCGGGCAGGAAGGCCTCCCGGTTGTCCCAGCCGGCGGTCCAGGGGCCCGCGCCGGCGGGGAAGTACCCGTCCTGGGCTATGTGGAGGTAGTGCCACCAGTCCCACTGCTCCCAGGGCGAGAGCAGTGACCCGGGGCGCAGCGTGCGGTCCCCGCCGGCGGGGAAGAGCCAGCGGACGGCGCCCGCGGTCGTCCAGATCCCCACGCGGGTGAGCACGTACAGCCAGAGCACTTCGCGGTCGTCCGGGCCGGGCCGAACTCTGCGCGAGGCGGCGGCCCGCAGGCGCCGCACGGGGGAGGGCGGGGCGGGCACCGCGGTCGGCCGGTTCGGGGCGTAAACGGGCATACGGGGATCTCCTGTTCGGGCTGAGGGCGTACGGACCCGCCGGCCGAGGTCCGGACACCGGGCCGGTGGCGGTGCGGTCGCGGCCGCGGGGCTACGGGGGAAACTGCGTGGAGCCGCTGCGGGTGGTCGCGGTCGCGGTCGCCGAGGGGGGCGGGCTCGTCGTCGAACGGGGCGTGGCGGGCGGCGACGCCGGCCGTGTGCGGGACTCGGTCGGCGCCGGGGACGGCGCCTGGGGAGTGGGCGGGGGCGTGCTCGCGGGAAGGGCGGGCCCCGGGTCACCCGGCAGGAGCGCGGCGACGGCCGCGCCGGATCCGGCGAGGACGAGGCAGCAGGCCAGCGCGAAGCCGGCGATCCGGCGCCGCCGGGCCCGCTCCCCGCGCACGGCGATGACGGACACCGGGGCGATGACGGCCCGGGACTGCCCGGCGGAGGCCGCTTCCCGGAACAGGGACCGCAGCGGATCGTGCTCGTACGAGTCAGGCATCGGGAGCCTCCTCAATGCGGGGGTCCTGCAGTTGGCGGGAGAGGGCGGCCCGGCCGCGCGCGAGGTGCGTCTTGACCGTGCTCGGGGACAGCGAGGTCTCGGCGGCGATCTGCTCCACCGTCAGATCGCACACGTAGTGCAGCGTCATCGTCCGGCGCTGCCCCCGCGGGAGCTGCCGCAGGGCCTCCACGAGGGCGACCTCTTCCGGCCCCGGCCCTGCCACATGGCCCGGCGGGCCCGTACGCTGCCAGGCGTCGGCGCTGCGCCGCCGCCCCCGCCGGCGGCTGACGGCGAGCCGCCACGCGACGGTACGGATCCACGCCTCGGGCCGACCGTCCCGTTCCAGCTGACGCCGGCGGCTCCAGCCTCTGACGAAGGCCTCCTGCACCACGTCCTGTGCCTCGTGGTGGTCGCCGAGCATCACGTACAACTGCCCGGTGAGCCGTCCCGCCGCATGCGCGTAGAACTCCTCGAACTCCTCGACGGTCAAAAATCGCTCCCGGCTCCGTGTTTCCCTCTCACCGGTCATACGCCCGGCGCGACGCGTCCGGTCTACACCGGACGACGGGAAATCCTGTGAGTGCCGTCACACACGCGCGTTGGAGCGGGTCCGCGGCTCCCTCTGGCCGGCCGGCGTCACCCAGCGGCAGGGCACGGAGGGCTCTGGCGGCGGCCCTCGGACCGTTCTGCTTCCGGTGGACGCGCCGCCGCCTCACCTGACCCGCCGGCCCCACGGCGCCCGTGGAGGGGCCCGGATCCGGCCGGATCCGGGCCCCTTCGTCAAGGGACGATCAAACCCCCTGGTGACGGTGCGTGCGTACGTGTACCTTCACGGGTAGCTGTCGTGGTTCCAAGTGCCTTGCCCGCACCCTTGGGTGTGGGCAGTTTTGCTGTGTTGTGCCGTAGGACCAGGGCGATCACCTCCGTTTCCCACGCGGTGTGGGAGACGTACGTCAACGGGAAGGCATGAACATGGCTACGGGAACCGTGAAGTGGTTCAACTCCGAAAAGGGCTTCGGCTTCATCGCCCAGGACGGCGGCGGTCCGGACGTCTTCGCGCACTACTCCGCGATCAACGCCACCGGCTACCGTGAGCTCCAGGAGGGCCAGGCCGTGACGTTCGACATCACGCAGGGCCAGAAGGGCCCGCAGGCGGAGAACATCACCCCCGCCTAGTCTCCGGACGGCGAGGAACCGTTTCGGCACCGAAATGCCGGAACACTGAAGTACGACACCGGGGCCGTGCGGCGATCGCCCCCCGGCCCCCGTGCCAAGGTTGGGCACGAGAACCGCCCGGCG